>JAXHLQ010000002.1:0-18049 GCA_034522175.1 Deltaproteobacteria bacterium
TGCGGGACGAGCATTTGAGGCTTTTGTGAGGTAGTGATATGATGTCGACCAGTTGGATTCGTTATTCCAGCTGTGGAGGATGTCGGGCCAGATGATCCTTTCGATGATCTCAGTAGAAGAGGCCTTTGTACAGGAAAGCGGATTCGATCATTTCACAGTCACTTTTGCTGACACCCGCTTCTTTCATTGCTGGTCGCCATGAATTTCGTACTGTCTCAACTACGTTATTTCGAATAGTGGCCGCGTCTTCTTCATTTAACAGGAATCGAGCATGTTGACTTAAGATATCTTTTTTATTGGCATAGCGACCTCCATCTCCACAAACCATGGCAAGATCTCTTCTTTTCCATGGCTATCATTGGTGTTGGTGTCAGGTCAAAGGCGGGGCTCAATTGCCAGTCCCGGCCCTTTGCCACGAGGGCGTGATTGCGAGGGTGATCATCCAGGTTCGAGACTGCCGCATTAAAGCACATCCTGGCAAACAGTTCACGAAGATCCGTTTCCGGCATCCTGCTCATGCGCCTGAGTTCGTCTGCAAACAGAATGTAAGACCAATATCGCCGGGATGTAGGGCTATCATCGCTTTGTAACATGGTAAGTGCGCTGACCATCCGGTTTCGTTGATAACCTTTTTCGGTCTGTTCACGGTCGAATCTTCGAACCAGGAGGACATCCATTCCTCCAACACTTGTTATCCGGTTTTCAGCTACGGATATACCCGCATTTTTGGGCAAGCTTTAACAGGCCATGCTCTACACGAGGATGATTCCATCGATCATCGTGCCTGCTGAACTTAGCGATCCACAGGTTCTGCTCATATTCCACAACCACTTTGGGGCGGGCACCTCCCATTGATGTACCCACCAGCATCAGTTCTTCCGGCCTGCTTTGTGGTTAAGTCTTCGGCGTTTGGTTCATGGCTGATGATGGTTTCAGCAGCAACCTGCAGCCGTTCCAGATCCATTATCTGGTTATATGGATGCTTTGTAGGAGGCGGCTGAACATTCGAAACCAAATCCCAACGCGCCAGCACGGTCATCCGGGCCATACATCAGGTAATCGAATTCCTCAAGTTGGCGATGACCGGTGTTTCGTTCAATTACGCGCCTTCCCCAGTAATCCGGCATGGCGTCTCGGATTGCGCCAAAAAAACCAGCCATTCGTGCTGTTTCATATTGTCCCCTGCGGAAGGCGTAACTCTACTGGATCCAGTTCAACCGCATCACTGCGTTCAAGATAGTGCCGTCCGTAAAAGAATCGTCCGATCGAATCACCGTGAGGAGTCACGGACACCTCAAAGCGCCCTGCGGTTACAAATTCAGTCGCGCCGGGTGGGACGATGTCTGCATAGCATCCCGGTTCAGAAGTCATCGTCTATAATCTTTCTCTTTGGAGCTGTCCGAGGGCTTCTGGCCCGTTCCAATATCTTGCCTTCTTCATCACTGTCAGGGTCAGCCACCTCGCGAATATCTCTGTGAAGGCCAAGTGCCCATAGCGCGCCCATGTAAGCGGCTATTGCGGTTGTCGGCTTGCCTTTCTCAACATCTGCCAGTACATATCGCGAAATACCGATGCGTTCGGCGAGTTTTTCCATGGAAAGCCTGCGCCTTAACCTGGCGGTTCGTATATTTCGACCCAGGCGATTCAGTATTTCCTCCACTGCAGCCGGGGGAGATTTTGAAATTTTACTGACACGTGGCATGTTGATTTAAAACCACCTATAAACTGTTTAGATGTAATTAAAACAACATATCACATTGTTTATGGTCAGTCAAGTAAAATATGGTTATTTGTTGCTTTAATACGGATTACCAGAGAATTTGTGAATACTGGTTTTTGCCATTGTATTTAATTATTGAAGGAACGTCCCCAAGTCATAAGCATAAGTACTCGGAATGATCACAAGCGCCCGGCGGCATCAAGGTGGTAATAATCCGCGATGGTGAAGCCTTGTTCCTCAAAATGCCGGTCAAAAGTGAAGGCCTCGGTTATCTCCCGTGCCTCCATGATTTCAAAGCTCATACAGTCCACCAGGCTCAGATCCTTTTGGTTCTGGGCCAAGAGGCGCGACATGGCCAGGTTATCCAGTCGACATCCACCCATACAACTTCGAGAAGCGGTGCGATATTCCGTTAAAATCCCGGAACGGCATTCAGGCCCATCCGGTGCTGCAGCAGGGCCACGGTTTCCACCAATACGAATGAACTGGTCAAAAGCTGGAAGTGTTGGGCGGAAAAATGCGCGAAGTTTTTCCTGGCCCGAAGGTGCATGGAATCGTTGCTCACCAAGAGGGCAAAAAGTGCCGATGTGTCCGCAAAAGCAATCATTTTCCGAATGCCTCCTCGAGATAGCGGTCATGCTCCAGTGAAATGTCTCCGGCCCCGGCCCTGTACTTGCCCACCACTGTTTCCGCCTGCCGGTAAAGGGTCACCCGATCCGGCTTTCTGTTTGAAGGAACTGGTCCACCGCCTTCCGGATTAAAGCGGCCATGGATTCCCGACCCGTGCCGACATCTCCCTCAGCAGTCGGATCTGCTCTTCAGTCAATTGAACCTGTGTGCGTATCATGGGAAAAACCTCCGTGAACTCATAATGTATATTTTGACGTTATGATAACAGATTTGAAGGTGGTGTCAAGTTGAAAAAAGATCCCGTTTCTTACAGCAATTCTTATTTTGGAACGGTGTATCTTTCTCAATAATCAGGGGAGAGTTTTTCATAGCCCATTTCTGGATTCCGGCCTTCGCCCATTAGCGTCAATTTAAGAGGGATCGTCTGATTTCTCCATAACTTGGCCTTTTGGGTCGTTTTTCATAGGTGCAATGTTTTTGGATGTTTATTATCAACGTATTGCTATCGATGACTGACTGTGCGAAGGCCATAGCACACCAGAATCGCAAAGAATTCAGCGAACTTCAATATACTTAAAGGAGGTCCTTTGGTGTTGGACTCGATCCATTTTTCAAGACCTATAAACGTGGTCTGGAAGAGTGTGATAAAAATCAGCCTGGTATAGATTAGGATTAGCACATAGTCTTTGGAGCCATCGGTTAGCCCGTTGAAATTGAAATGGCTTTTCCAGGCTTTGAAGATGGTTTCAATGCGCCAACGCAATCCGTAGACATTGGAGACGTCCTGGATGGTCCAAATGCTCTCAGGGACATTGGTGATGAAGATCGACCACCCACAAAGGGCTATTTGCTCCTTGCTGGGATTAAGCCTGCGATCTCGTTTTTTGTTTTGATGCAGTTTTCTTCGACGTTCATTGGCCACATGCGCTGGGACAGGAATACAGACAAGACGCACAGGAACTTTGGCTTGTTTGCCGAGGAGTACCCATAAGTCGAGGGAATGGGTCTTTTTAAGACAGTGAGCAAGTCGATTTTGTCCCCGTTGGTATAAAAAAGATCGGTTCGGTGCTGGTAACGACTAAGGAAGTATGCGAGTTTACTGATGATGTTTCGGAAATGCAGGGGAACGAAATAGCCAAGATCACGAAGAACGAGGTCGCCGGGAGAAATGATCCCAAGGATATCGGAGGAGGCACGCTGGTCATTGGAGGTGAAGGCGGTGATATGGAAATGTACGAATGACTCGCTGAGGAGGTCCACGACGGTTTGGAGCCTGATCATGGCGTTTTTCTTTTTCACCTGATTGCCCGAACCTGGAAAGAAAGAAGCGAGTTTCTGGGGCAATGCCAGAGTGGTACTGTCCTGGACGAGAACCCGTGTAAAGGAGCTGAAGAGGCCCGGGGCTTTTGCCACTGGCAGAGCCGTCCTTGCGACGATGCCGCTGAGGATACTGGTGAAAAGACGGACCCAGGATTCATTAATCCGTTGAGCAAGGGCTTGCTTGCTTAATTTGCAATTACCAAGAATGCCGGTAAAGGCTGCAACCAACCGTAAGGAACAAGAACCATGAAGGGCCAACAGGCAAAGCGCTCCCAAAAGACTGACGGGGTTAATCTTGCGCATGCGCTTGATGGCGCCGGTTTGGCGCCCCAGGGCTGTGAGTCGTTCCTGGGGCAAAACCTGCTTAATTTTTTGTAAGACTCTTTGTTCTTCTGGGCTACCGACAGACAGTCGGCATGAGAGATCCTCCAGGGAAAAGGGTTTTAATGGAGTTTTCACCATTACATCTTACATTCCGCACCTTTGTAGCGGTGTTTTTAGAATAATGAAATATCGTGTAAAATCAATAACTTGTCGATTTCTCTGGACATTTGCATTTTTGAAATCCATAATACACTTAAAACTCTATTCCGGAGGGGTGATTATGGATCAGATGAATGTGATTACCAAAAAAGTGGATGTCCTTCCTATGGTCAAATACTACATGGATCAGTTGGATGTTTATGGTCTTTTTGCAAAATATGTCGAAAAACCGAAATGTTGCTCCGCTGATCCGGCTCAAGTTCTTTCAGTTATGGTAGCGAATATCGTGTGTGCCTCACACCCGCTGTATAAAATCCAACAATGGGCTGCCGATTACATGGATGGGCTCAGCGAATGCGACCATAACGCTTATGACTACAATGATGATCAGCTTGCCAAAAACCTTGACAGGCTGTTCAAGGCAGATCGAAATTCTCTCATGCTTGATTTATCCGCAAATGCCATTCAAACCTATCTGCTTGAAACAAATCAGATCCATAACGACAGCACATCCTTAACGTTTTTGGGCGAATATGCACACGAAGATCTCCAGGCTGTCAAACTCAAGCACGGCTTCAATAAAGATCATCGACCGGACTGCAAACAGATTGTTTTCGGCTTGAATATCACCGCTGATGGAAACATCCCCTTATCCTTTGAACTATTTGATGGAAATCGCACAGATGATACAACCCACATCCCCAACTGGAATGCCCTTCGAGAATTTCTGGGGAAAGAGGATTTTTTGTATATCGCCGATTGCAAAGTATCTTCAGAGAACAACTTAAATCATATTCATAAGCACGGCGGGCTCTTTATTTCAATTTTTCCCAAGAATCGTTCAGAGGTCAAAGCTTTCTATGAATTTCTAAAGACAAACCCGATTGAGTGGCAGGATGCCTACAAAACGCCAAGTAGCCGAAACAAATCAGATATCATCATATACAAAACCTACGAAGGGGAGCGGTCCAGAAATGGATACCGCATTGTTTGGGTTCACAGTAGCGCCAAAGAGCTCCAGGACAAAAGACGCAGAGAAAACAAAATCGCTAAAGCAGAGGCCCAATTGAAAGAACTTGCATCCCGACTCAATCAATACAAACTTAAAACAAAGGATCAGATTGAAAAAGCGATCCAGAATGCAACCAAGGGTGTTTCCGGTCTATTCCAAATTCAGATCATTGAAGACAAGCAAACTGTTCAGCGTCAGATAGGCCCTGGAAAGCCGGGACCCAAGACACGGTACAAAGAAGAAGTATCCATGACCTACCGTCTGGAGTGGGAGCTGGACCATATGGCCATAAAGGATTTGGCTGTCCGAGACGGCATTTTCCCTCTTATCACCAACACAGATCTTGAAGCATCAGAAGTGTTGAAGGCCTACAAAAATCAGCCCTACCTGGAAAAAAGAATGTACACGACCAAGTCCATTCTCAATGTTGCCCCTGTTTTCCTCAAAAAGCCAAGACGAATCGAAGCCATAACCTTTCTTTATTTCATTGCACTAATGATTGTCAGCCTCATGGAACGTAATATCCGGAAGAATATGGCTGAAGAAAACGTTGAAAAACTTCCCATCTTGCCCAACGGCATGAATACCAAAAAGCCAACTTGGAATAACCTCAACTACTTTTTCAGAAATGTGCATCTCAGCCTTATTGAAAAGCAAGGGAGCATTATCCAGACCACCCTCAAAGGCCTTACAGCATTACACGAAACCGTACTAAAACTGCTCGGCGTTTCTATCTCAGCCTACTCATCAATCAAAGACCAATGGTGGCTGTTCAACAACTCATTTTTATTGAAAAATCCGGGCGTAACGTAATTCGCAAAATCAGCCTTAAAAGGTGCGAAATGTCAAGTTCCATGGCGAAAAGTGATGGAGATGCCCAGTGATTTTGCAAAAAAAACAAAAATTTTGGTGGGCTTTGTGACAGACACGACTATTTCTTGGCGGAAGATACTTCTCAAGGTCCCATGGGCGTTCAGGATGGAAGCGCGTTCGCTGCTGCCAATGACGGCATGGCGGTTCCCTTTTGAGAAAAAGCTCTAAACGCGTCGATAGGGTCGTAACTTATCATAATGATTAGCACATTCTCTTAAATTGACGCTAATGGGCCTTCGCCGGAATGACGGGCACTTACCTTATTGTGTCATTCCGGCGAAGGCCGGAATCCAGGGACTGTACCCCCACTTATTGAGATGTTACGGAACGGTAACCTTGTGAGAGCGCTTTCCAGCCGCGAATCTCTGCGTCAATCGCGGCTGGAAAGCCGCTCTCACGGCGTGTTTGAATAAAAGTCACCGCATAATGAGAATTGCCGTGAGTTTGACCCAAAGGTTGACATGAGCAAATCCTTTTTCTATAGTCTTCATGATCTCGAGGATCAGGTGCTCCTTAAAACACCTGTAACTGTTCACAGGTTCCGGATTCAACGTTCAAGGTTGGGAAAAAAGATAGAATTGAAAAGCCTAAAATCTGCTAAAGCAGACTGCCTTCGCTAAATGCGTTGAAATGGGCGACAGGTTTTCGAGGGCCCCGATGAGGACGCGAGTTCCTAAGGCGATCCGCCTGCACAGTCGCATCCAGGGGCCAGGAATTCAACCCTGAACCCCTGAACCTTTGAACCCGTGAACGCTTACGAACACCTGAACGGACAGCCCCGGACAAGGATGTTTTGTGGTGGTCTTGCCGGGATAAAGCGCGGGAGAAGAACCCATCATCAAAGGGCATTGCCCGAAAAAAGGAGGTAAGGAAATGAAATCATTGGTCAAAATTGGAATGTTTACCTTAGCCGTGCTGGCGGTCGCCATGGTCATGGTACCCACAGGTGCGTGGGCGCAGAGGAAATCAAGATCGGGGTGATTTACCCCTTGACCGGCGGCGCCGCTGCGGCCGGGCGTGAACTTCGCGCCGGTGCGGAGTTGGCCGCCCGGATCGCCAACAGCCTCATGCCGGATCTGGCCATGCCCATGGCCCAGAACGAATGGGGTCAAGAGCCTGGGGGCGCCAAGATCAAACTGATCATCAAGGATCACCAGGGGAACCCCACCCTGGGAGCGGACCTGGCCAAAAAGTTGATCCTGGATGATAAGGTGGACGGGATTTTGGGGTGCTATCACAGTTCGGTCACCAAGACGGTGAGTGCCGTGTGTGAGCAGTATGGGGTTCCCATGATCAACGGCTCTTCCACGTCTCCCGGCCTTACCACGAGCGGGGATTTAAATGGTTCTGGCGGACCACCCCTCATGACAGATGGTTTACCAAAGACCTGTTTGAATTCTTAGTGGGCCTCACCGAGGGAAAGTGCAGGGGGTGAAAGCGGTTCCCCGCGAGGAAATCAATACGTTGGCCTCGGCCTGTGAAAAGACGGAATGGGGGTCCCACGTATCCGGACTTATTGAGGAGTTTGCAAAGGAATACGGGTTTAAACTGCGAAAGTCCCTCCTGTATGCGGCCAAATCCGTGGACCTTTCCAGTGAGGTGCGCTCTCTCAAAGCGGCCCGGCCCGATGTCATGCTGTTTACCTCTTACACCTCGGACGCCATTTTGATGGTCAAGACCCTGAAGGCTCAGAAGGCCCATCCCAAGATCATATGGGGCCAGGATGCGGGCTTTGAAAAACCCGAGTTCAGAGAGGCCCTGGGGGACAGCATTAACGGCATCCTGACCCGCACCGTGTTTCTCCCCAAGGTGGTGGATATCAAGAAACTGGCCGGCCAGGTCAATGACCTGTACAAGGAAAGAGACCGGAAACGACCTGGGCGGCGCTTCGGCCCGGGCCTTTACCGGGCTTCAGACCTGGGTGGCCGTGCTGGAGAAGGCCGGTTCAACCGAGCCCAAGGCCATACAGGCTGCGGCCAACAGTATTGAGATCCCCGGCAAAGATCTGGTGGTTCCCTGGAAGGGGATCAAGTTCTCCACCAAGGGAAAGGAGCTGGGTCAGAACGTCCTGGGCTCCGGCCTGATCGGTCAGTACCAGAAAGGGAAAGGCGGCAAGATGGAACTGGAGATCGTCTATCCCTTTGACGTGTCCTCAGCGGACATGATTTTTCCGTTCCCTGAATTTTAATATCCATTTCCAACCCCTCCCTTTTTCCCCTTCCGGTTCGACTCGGGAGGGGGAAAGTGCACTGTTCATGGCGAAAATTCGCCACACCTTAAATAGGGATTCAGCTTCGTTTACATTATGATTAACGATTTGAAGTTGTTTTTCGGATCGCCAATCAACAATCGCCAATCAACAATCGTGTCTGAACAGGGTTTTTGTTCAGACACGATCCGGGAGTCGTCGGTGGACATCCTCATAAGCTCTTTATTTGCCGGACTGCTCATCGGTATGGTGTTGGCCCTGGTGGCCCTGGGCCTGACCATCATCTTCGGGGTGATGGATATCGTCAATTTCGCCCACGGTGAGTTTCTGATGATCGGCATGTACACCGGGCTTTTGACCGCCCAGGCCACCGGTGTGGACCCGCTTTTCACCCTCCCGGTGGCAGGAGTGGTGGGCTTTGCCTCTGGGCGTTGTCTGCTATTACGGGTTTATCAAGTTTGTCCTGAGGGGCCCCATGGTGGCCCAGCTTCTCGGGACCTTCGGGCTGATGTTGTTTTTGAGGAACCTGGCGCTCCTCATCTTCGGTTCCGAAGACCGGTCCCTGCACTCACGGGATCCTGGTAGGCAAAAGCTTTGAACTCGGGATGGGCATCATCATTTCAGCCACAAAGCTCGCTGCAGCCGGTCTTTCGGTGGTGGCCTTTGTGGGGGTATGGCTCCTTATGAAACGCACCAAGGTGGGCAAGGCCCTGACCGCGACCGCGCTGAATCCCCAGGGAGCCCGGTACATGGGAATCCCTACTGAACGGATGAATGCCCTGGCCTGGGGGATCGGCGGGGCGTCTGCCACCATTGCCGGCGCCCTGATCGTCAACTTCTGGTCCGTCAATCCCTTTGTGGGGCTTTTGTTCACCATGATCGCCTTTGCCATTGTGGCCCTGGGCGGTTTCGGGAGTGTACAGGGTGCATTTTTTGCTGGGCTGGTGGTGGGCCTGATTACGGAGATCCCCGGTTTCTGGGATTTCATGGCCTACACCTTTGAGTTCGACTGGATGATGGATGTCCCCATGACCTCCTTCAAATACATGTGGGTCTACGTGGCCTATTTCGTCATCATGGTGTTCAGACCGAGAGGGCTGTTCGGATGGAAACAATAGAGAAACGCCCTCGACTTTTCTGATTTTCCCCGCCTTGATCTTTTCGTGGCAGGGTCGGTTGCCATCACCCTGATTATCTTCCCGTTATTTCCTCTTTCCTCGTTTGCCATGTCCACCATGATCCAGTTTCTCATGTTTGCCCTCTACGGCATGGGCTGGAACACCATCGGCGGTTACGGCGGGCAGGTGGACCTGGGAAAGGCCCAGTACGTGGGAATCGGCGCCTATACCACGGCGGTCATGCTGATCCGCTGGGATATCCCGTTCTGGGTCTCCATGCCGATCGGGGTCTGTTTTGCGGTGACCTGGTCTTTTATCATCGGCTACCCCCTGTTCCGGCTCAAGGGACACTATTTTGCCATTGCCACCATTGCCACTTCCTTAGTGTTGAAAGACATCTTCGAGGTCTGGGATTTTGTGGGCGCGGCCAGGGGATTGGAGATCTCTCCCATCAAGTACCCTCCGCCGGATTTTCTGCGGCTCATCTTCAGGGAGGATATCTATTATTTCTATTTTATCCTGGGCTTCTTCTTCCTCGGGATACTGTATATCAACTGGTTCAGAAAATCGCGGCTGGGTTATCAGCTTCGGTCCATCAAAGACAATGAGGATATGGCCAGGTCCCTGGGGATCAATGTGCACTGGGCCAAGATCAAGACCTATGCCATTGCCACCGCGTTTGTGAGCGTGGTGGGGTCGTTTCACGCCTGCTATATCAAGAATATTGAACCCGAAGACACCATGAGCTTGGATATCTCCATCCTGATCGCGCTCATGGCCATGTTGGAGGGGCCGGATCTTTGTGGGGCCTATTATCGGCGCGGGAATCCTCATTCCCGTCAAGAGTTATCTCAAGGAATGGCTGGGGGCCCAGGCCGGACTGGTGGGCATCGACCTCATTCTGTATGCAATGATCATCATGCTGATTTCCGCCTATGAACCCCGAGGGGTGTGGGCATCATCGAAAAGATCAGACGGAGGAAGCGTGCCTAATGACCCTCCTTGAAGTCCAACATCTCACCAAAAATTTCGGGGGCCTGACGGCCAACGACGATGTCTCCTTTCACATGGAAAAAGGAGAGCTGGTGGGTCTCATCGGCCCCAACGGAGCAGGCAAGACCACCCTTTTCAATTGCATTTCAGGCCTGCATCCGGTGACCACGGGCCGTATTGTGTTTGACGGGGAGGATATTACCTCCCTTAAGGCCCACGAGGTGGCCCGGCGGGGGCTGGCCCGGACCTTTCAGGTATATGTGGCGGCCGGGGACTTGACCGTGGAAGAAAATGTGATGGTGGGGTGTTTCATGAAAACCGTTTCCCGAGCCCGTGCCAGGGCCCATGCGGATAAAATCCTCGGGGAGCTGAACGTTGCCGACCTCTCTGACTACCTCGTGAGTGAACTGCCGGTGGCCGCACAGAAACGGGTGACCATGGCCACCGCCATCGGGTCCGACCCCAAGCTGTTGCTGCTGGATGAAGTGGCGGCCGGGCTGAATCCCAACGAAGTGGATGCCATTATGGCCAGCATCCGGCATGTGCACGACGAAATGGGCATCACGGTGATGCTCATCGAACATGTGATGGAACTGGTGATGAAGATTACCCACCGGGTGATTGTACTGGATTACGGCAGAAAGATCGCCGAAGGGGATCCCGGGTCCATCGCTACGAACCCACAGGTCATCAAGGCCTACCTCGGGGAACGGTATATGGAAGAGCAAGGGAACAGCGACAGCTGAGTGCACCGAGTGTCTATCTGAAATCAGGTTTTTTTATGGCTGAAACCATTTTGCAATTAGAAACGGTCAAGGTCCGGGTATTCAGGGCTGCCTGTGCTCCATGATATTTCCCTTCATGTGGATTCCGGAGAAACCGTGTGCGTGGTGGGGTCCAATGGTGCGGGAAAATCCACCCTCCTCAGGGCCATAATGGGGGCGCAGCGGGTATTTGAGGGTCGGGTGGTGTTTCAGGGTGAGGAGATGCAGCGGTTACAGAACCGAAGCGGTGGTGAACAAAGGCATCATATGTGCCGGAAGAGAAGATGCTCTTTCAACCCCTCTCAGTGGAGGAAAACCTGAGGTTAGGGGCCTATGTCCTCCACGACAGGCATCTTATTGAAGAAACTCTTGAATTTGTTTACCGCCTTTTCCCCAGTTGAAGGAGCGGCGGTCCCAGGCGGCGTCCACACTCTCGGGCGGCGAACGGCAGATGGTGGCCATCGGGCGGGGGCTCATGTCCACCCCCACCATCCTCATGCTGGATGAACCCTCTCTTGGGACTGGCCCCCATTTTTGGTGGACGAGGTCTTGGACACGGTACGAAGGCTCAAGGCGGAGGGGATGACCATCCTCCTGGTGGAACAGAATGTGCGGGAGGCCCTGGACCTGGCGGACAGGGGATATGTGCTTCAGACCGGAAAGATTGTGGCGGAGGGGACCGGCAGCGAGCTTTTGAAAAGCGATATGTTCCGGAGCGCATTCCTCGGTATCTGAAGTTGTGCGGTTCAGCCTGGCGGTTTTGATTCCGTCCTTTGTAACCGTTTACAAGCCGTTTGCATCCCATACCCCCTTCGGCCCCGCTTTTTAATCCCGCTTTGCGTTTTGCCCCAAACGGTTACGAATCATGCCTGATATATTTTCTCAAACAGACAAAAAGACCATCCCGGTGTACTCCCATGAGACCATCTGGAGGCCTCCCGTCAGGCCGGAATTCATCATACCCACGTCTGTGGCGGCAATGCCCGCTGTTCCACCTGCCGGATCTATGTGATTGAGGGTGGAAGAACTGCCCTCCGAGAAACGAAAAGGAACAGGCCCTGGCCCGAAAGCTGGGCTTTCCGACAATATCCGGTTGGCCTGCCAAACCCGCATAAAAGGGGATATGACCATCAGACGGCCGGTGGTGGATGACCTGGATATTAAGATCATCCTCAAGCAGTTGGAAGAAGGTCCGGGCAGCAAGCTGGGACAGGAGAAGGAACTGGCGATCCTGTTCACCGATATCGAACACTACACCCAGTTTGCCGAGGCTTTTCCTGCCTATGATGTGGTACATGTCCTAAGCCGGTACTATCAGGATCCTGAAACGATCTGGTCGTCCGGCGTGGAGGGGTGATCGCGGGTGGTGTGAGTGGGGGACGGGATCCTGGCCGTACTCGGAGTTGTTGAAACCCGTGAGAAGATCCTGTATGGGATGCCGTCGATGCGGTCCGTGCCATGAAACAGGCCCTCGATCGCCTTCAACCGATACCTGGCCGGATGCTATGGCCGATCATTCGGGAATCTGCGGGCGGGCGTGGATTATGCGCAGCGTTTATCGTGGGAAGTTTTGATACCGGCGCGATGGGCAGGATCTCCGCCATCGGAGACGTGGTGAATATGGCCGGCAGGATGGAAGGGGCGAACAAGGTGTACGGCACACAACTGCTCGTTTCCCAGGCGGCCCGGGAATCAAGCTTCAGGGACTGACCCAGGCCACGATAAAGTAGGGGACGCGAGCCTGAAAGGCAAATCCGGTGAATATGTCCTCTATGAGGTGAGCATTTGAACTTAAAGAGACGTGAGTTGCTGCGGCGCTCGAAATTGAAGTTTTGATGGGTGGTGAGAGCCTACTGATGCAGGCTATTTCAATGGTTATCCCGAACACTTTATGCGCGTTCTTTTTCCTATCGAGCTTTGGACCAGCGTTCTGGCACTACCGTCAGTTGGGACTCGCAACGAGAGTGATCTCTCTACTCTGGAAGATGAGCCCCGTACACGGCGATTAATCAGGAAGCAACCGATGCGATTGAGGCATTCATGAATTTCGGCTGTATAGCTACCGGGATACCTTCGAATCCTTCTCCTTGTCCTTTCATGAGAAGATTTGGCATAAGTCCCTCGGATGGCTGCGCACAGTAACCTCAACCATACCTTCTGAAGAGGTTGTAAGGTCTGTGATCCAGCAGGAGTACTTCCATAATTTTTTCATTTTCAGGAATGAGCCTGATTCATAGAATCAATTATGGCAAAGCGCAGAAAGACTCCCGCGGAGGACCAGGCCATGGCGGCGTGACCGCCGCCAGAACTGTGGTACTCTCGAGATTCCAGCCACAATCCAGAATCTAGAAGACTCCAGGCCCGTGACCAGTCTTTGGGAAAGCCTTCGAATATCTGCTCAGCTATCTATGTCAGTTTGTCGGATTTCACTTTCAATCTCTTTTTCTTTCACTCCTTCAGGCCTTATTCCCTGTAAAAGCTTCGACAAGCTTCTCAGCAATCTGGGGCGCATTTCCACCAGCCCCGGTTATTGATGATGATATTGGTTTCAACCTCTTTTCCACCGCTTTCCGCATCAGGTTAGCTGCCTCTTTTACCATTGTCGGTTGAAGCATTTCTGCTACCACCTGGTCAAACGGATGCGCCTTGGCGTGTAGGCGTCTTCATACCGCATGCCGATAGGGGTCATGAGGAACAAACAAGCCGCTGACGGCCTGCGTTAAAAATACGATGGCCCGCCTTGGACAAGCTGTTTCTCGAAGGTGGCAACCAGGTCCAGTGAGGAACCTGGCCTGCCCCATTTCTCCAGGACTTCAAAAACTGGAGCGCTCAATCGGGCTATGTCCGGAGTTCAATGTGATACCGGGCCATCCTGAGAATGGCGTCAAAGAACCAATCGAGATCTTCAGCGAGTTTTCTTGACTGGGACCCGGTCGTTTTTCCGCTGGTATTCCTGCTCAAAAATCATCCCGTTCAGCCTGGATCCTAAGAGATCCAAAGCAGGCTCATAGAATTGCTTTGTGAACATTTTTGCGTTGAGATAGGTTTCATTTTCAACTATCTCTTACCCTGACGTATTTTTTGGGCTGTAATTGCTTTGGGCACCTTTATGACCGTACGGTCGTCTTGATTCATGTGCTGCTGGTATCGACTGAGAACGTGAAAGATCCGAGTTGGTTCACCTTTCCCATCCAGTAGAGGCGAATAAAAGGTATAGTCAATTTCAAGGACCGGAAAATGCTGGAAATACTCCTCAACGCTTTCCACTGGCAAGGTTTCTTCCACAAAGGATTCTCCGCCGACAGTATTGGTCCTGCGATTGATCCGGCCCTCATACCGCTCTTTGGTATAAATCTGGCCAATCCAACCCGCATATCGGTCACTTGCGGTGCCTACAGAGAATGTGAGGATCCAGGTTACGGAACCGAAACCTGTTTATGCTTTGTTGGTCTGCAGACATCCTATTGACAATTTCTCATATTCCTACGGCCAGCATCCATTTTTTGGTCATAATTCTCATTGGCGCCCGCCTCAGTGTCTACCGTCTTTCTGGTATATCAACCTCGACCTTCAAATTGATAACCACCTTTTCGTCTATCACTCTCGCTTTCCATTATCGCCCACGGACCCGCATTTCTACAGGGGCCTTCTTCCGAATCCCTCTGGGTCATTGATATTGGCCACGAGATTGTCCTGTCTGCACCGGTTTGGCCGCGTGATCTGATTTTGGTACGCATATGCGTCACTTCCTGTCCTCTGCTTTCAGCACCTTTTGGTGATTCATATTCTTCTTGATCAGGAATATAATGAAGACAAGCGTTTTCTCAAATGCGTGTATCGCTTCTGAGTTTTATCATTTTTAACGGCTATCGCCAAGGCGCGTTTCATCCCGACTATGCACTACCGACTTCCTTCCCGGGTTACTCCCGTATAAATCAGATTCCTCTGAAGCAGGACATAGTGTTGTGTCAAAAGGGGTCCATGATCGCCGCCGGATACTCAGAAGCCCCTGGGATTTGTGGATGGATACCGCATAGGCCAGCACAATTTCATCAAGATCGGTGTAATCAAAGGGGATATTCCGTTCGTCAGAAGAGATCAATACTTCCTGATTCTCTATGTCTAAACGCTTGATCCGGCCGATGTCGCCGTTGAAGACCTCTTTGTCGTAGTTGTTCTTGATCTGCATAACTTTGTCACCCACCCCTGAAAGTTCTGGTGCCCCGGATTATGGCTTCTCCTGAGGGGTTCAAGACTTTCTGAAGTTGCAGGTTGAGGTTGCCGGTCCCCACAGTGCCCTTATGCATGGGGGACAGGATCTGAATTTCGTCAATGGGATCTAAACCGAACCGCTTAGGGATACGCACCGAAACCAGGTCCATGATGATCCTTAACACAGCGTTGGGATCTTCGCTGGTCAATAGGATGAAAAATCATGCGATGGAGCAGGGGGATTGTCGTGAAGGAATGCCGCCACCGCATTTGATTTTGTGCGCGTTCACAATGATGAGGCTTTCCTTGGCCTGGCGGAAAGATTTTCAGTTCAGTTCCACAACCGTGACTGCCCCCTTGACCGATGATGTCCTCGAGCGCATTCCCCCGCACCTCCTGAAGGGAGTCTGATTCGAGCGTTCTCCCCCACCAGGATAAAGGTGGCCTGTGGCGGGATAGCCTTCATCAAATGGTGCATCAGGATCACGTCAATCATGGAGGCTTCATCTACGATCAACAGATCACAATTCAATGGATGATCTTCATTTTTCTGAAACCCTCCCTTCCGCAGACTCTGTTCGCAGCGTGCCGGTGAATGGTTCTGGCCTCATGCCCGGTGGTTTCGCTCATTCGCTTGGCGGCTCTTCCCGTGGGAGCGGCCAGCAGAATGCTTTACGCCGAGCTTGGAGAAGATCTTGAGGATGGCATTGATGATGGTGGTCTTGCCTGTTCCCGGACCTCCGGTGATGACCATTACCTTGTTTTCGACCGTGCATCTGACAGCCTCAACCTGTTTATCAGCCAACCGGATGGAAAGCTGTTTCTGGACCCAGTCAATGGCCTTGGCAGTCTTTATCTTTCGTATGGATTTGGGTGCCTTGATAAAGGCAGCCAAGCGATTGGCCACCCCGCTTTCTGAGAACGTGAAACTTTGCCAGATAGACCGCTTTGTGGCTTTCGCCGAGCAGAACGTCCAGCCCTTCAGGTTCCTCGATCAACGATCCGATCCTCCCGAGAGAGGACCTCCATGGCCTGGACAATGGTTTCTCGTTCCACCTCCAGGATCTCGATACGATTTGTCTATAGGGGTCATAGGGGTAATAGACGTGACCGTCATCGGACAACTGGTTGAGCACATACAGGATCGCCTGCCTCAGCCCTGTAGCTCCGAGTGCCTGTCAAAGCCCAGCTTTTCGGCGATGCGGTCCGCGGTGACGAACCCGATCCCGAAGACATCCGTGGCCAGCCGGTACGGATTTTCCTTGACCACCTGGATGGACCGGTCCCCGTAGTGCTTGAAAATCTTGGTGGCATAGCCTGAACTCACCCCATGACTCTGCAGGAAAAGCATTACCTCCCGGATTTCCTTTTGGGCCTCCCACGGCCTGCTGCGTATCGTACCGATGCGCTTTTCGCCAATACCTTCAACCTCTGATGAGTCGTTGAATCTCCTGCTGGATAATATCGAGGGTCTTCTTTCCGAACCGTCCCGGTGATTCTTTTGGCCATGACCGGGCCCAATGCCCTTGATGAGGCCTGAGCCCGGAAATACTTCTGGATGCCGAACACCGACGCAGGAACCAGTCTTTGTAGTGGACGATCTTGAACTGCTCACCGTATTTGGGGTGATTGGCCCACTCCCCGCGCATCTTGATGATTTCACCGGGGGTGGGGGCCATCAGGTTGCCGACGATGGTCACCAAATCCCTCTGCCCGTAGACCTTGAGCCTGGCGACGGTGTACCCGCTCTCTTCGTTGGTGTAGGTGACCCGTTCGATCTGACGCTGAAGGTCAGAGGGGCGTGAGTGAATCGGGTTTTCATGGGCTGGCTTCAGGAGGGTGAAACGGCTTATCGGCGGAGCGTTGGCCTCGTACGCACCGGACCACATTCTGTCGAGCCGAAATGAACGTCTCAGGTCAATGAACGCTTCATTTGCTGACCCAAAAACAATTTGCTTTTTCCGCACGGCCCTTTGGAGGATTTGGATGATCTTTGGTTCCATGTCATTCCAGGAGATGGAAAACCGCTTTTTTATCCGAAGCTCTACTGGGCTTGATGCGAATTTCTTCAACTGCCGGTGAGCGCCATGATGTCCCGAACGGCCTGCTCGTTGCCCGATGGTACCCAGGGCCTTGAGAGAATCCGCTGCCGGATCAAAGGAGGCGCGCTTGAAGTATTCCACCCGGTAGCTGGATATCGCCTTTGGGTAGAGAGGACCGTATTTCCGGGAATTCGGGTGTCTGCTTACACCGGCACCGGGGGCCGCGGTGGGCTTGTTTTCTGGATTCATGGCTTGTTACTCCATGTGCACTGACTTTCAGGCCGGGGCCAACCGGTGGATGCCCGCGCTTTGTTTGTCAACATACAAAGACATCTGTTGCCACTTTGCTGGGATCTGGGCTCGGTACTGCGGTACTCGGTGGCCCTGGAACATGGTTTCGATGCCGGCGGTGAATGGATCCGTAAAGACCATTTTGGGTTCAGAGTGAAAAACTGGTTCCGGGTTCTAACAGGGTCTCATTTTTTGAAGTGATCATGGGCGGCTGAATGGGCTCCCAGTCCGATCCCATGCCCCATGAACCGGACCTTGTATCCGGGCGGACCCAAAAGGCCGTCGGCAGTATCCCCAGTTGGGTCGCCTTTTTTGCGCCCGCATCGAAAAAGGCGGTTTATGGGAAGGCCCGGCTTTACCGCCTCAAGGATGGTGGCGATGG